>NZ_JBIRPI010000001.1:0-32674 GCF_044332585.1 Streptomyces sp. NPDC016845
TTGATAGGCCAGATCTGGAAGCCCGGTAACGGGTGGAGGTGACTGGTACTAATAGGCCGAGGGCTTGTCCTCAGTTGCTCGCGTCCACTGTGTTGGTTCTGAAACCACGAACAACCCCGCATAAGGTCACGTGCGGTGCGGTTGACAGTTTCATAGTGTTTCGGTGGTCATAGCGTGAGGGAAACGCCCGGTTACATTCCGAACCCGGAAGCTAAGCCTCACAGCGCCGATGGTACTGCAGGGGGGACCCTGTGGGAGAGTAGGACGCCGCCGAACTAGTTTTGATAGAAAGCCGCTGGTCTTGAGCATTTCGCTCGAGGCCAGCGGCTTTTTTGTTGTGTGTCACCCCGTGTTCACGTTCCGCGAGCAGCATCACGGCCATGGGCACAGTTGCAATGCTGCACGCCGCAGGCGTCGGAGCCGGTGATGAGGTCATCGTGCCGGCTTTCGGGAACCCCGAGGTCGCCGACGCGGTCGTCGAGGCCGGGGCGACCCCCGTCTTCGCCGACATAGACCCGGACACCTACTGCCTCGACCCCGAACGTGTGGCGGACCGCGTCACCGCGCGGACCTCCGGGGTCATCGCTGTTCACCGCTTCGGGCACCGGGCCGACATAGCGCGACTGCACGACCTCGGTAGCCGGCACGGGTTCCTCGTACTCGAACGGGGCGAGTCCGAGAAGCCGTACGCGGAGCTGGGGCAACGCAGGGCGCACGCCGCCTACCTGAACGGAAAGCTGAGTGGGGTGCGGACGCCGGCCGGGCACGAGGGGCACACCTATCAGCAGTACGTCGTGCGGGTTCCCGGGAATGGGCGGCCCGACCGCGACGCATTCGCCCGGACATTGCGGAGCAAGGGCGTCGAATGCCGGGTGCCGGTGAAGACTCCGGTGCACCGACTGCCCGCGTTCCGGCGCGACACGGAACTCCCCGAGACAGAGCGGGCCGCCGACGAGACATTGGCGCTGCCCGTCGACGGACCCATGACGCGTAAACAACTCCACCGTCTTGTCTCCGCCTGCAACGCGCTGGGTGGACTGCTGCAACCGGCCTTTTAGTCGAGGGTCGGCGGCGGTTCGAGCGGAGCTGAACTTCAGGTATGCTTTATCTCGTTGCAGAGCGGGAAACCGCGAAGCGGCCGGCCCCTATAGCTCAGTCGGTAGAGCGTCTCCATGGTAAGGAGAAGGTCAGCGGTTCGATTCCGCTTGGGGGCTCAGCGAAGAAAGAGGCTCCCGCCTTAAAGGCGGGAGCCTCTTTCCATTGGCGCGTGCACGACCCGTCCTCTCAGTCGTGCTGAATCTCCGGCACCCGCATCGTCAGAATCGCCATGTCGTCCGAGGGCGCGTCCGCCGCGAAACGCTCGACCGCCCGCATGATGCGCCCCGCGACCGCACCGGCCGTCAGGCCCGTACAGCCCGACAGGACGTCCGCCAGGCCGTCGTCGCCCAGCATGCGCGTGCCCTCGCGGCGCTCCGTGATGCCGTCGGTGACGCAGAGCAGGACGTCGCCAGGGTCGAGCGTCATCGTCTGCTCGTACAGTTCGAGGTCGTCCATGACGCCGAGCAGCGGCTGCGGCTCCGCGAAGGGCTCGACCGAGCCGTTCTGGCGCAGACGCAGCGGCTGCGGGTGTCCGGCGCAGACCATCTTGAGGACCGCCGAGCCGTCCTCCTGCGGCCACAACTCCCCGTAGAGCAGCGTCAGGAAGCGGCTGCGGGCGCCCTCGTCGAGGATCGCCGCGTTCAGGCGCTCCAGAACCGCCGGGCCGCCGAAGCCCTCGCGGGCGAGGAGACGCAGCGCGTGGCGGGCCAGGCCCGTGACGGCCGCGGCCTCCGGGCCCGTGCCGCAGACGTCGCCGATGGCGAAGCCGTACGCGCCGTCGCGGATGGGGAAGAGGTCGTAGAAGTCACCGCCCACCTCGTTGCCCTCGCCGGCCGCGCGGTAGATGACCTCCACCTCGACGCCCGGGATGTGCGGGAGCTCCGGCGGCAGCAGGCTGCGCTGGAGGGACTGGCTGATGGCCATGCGCTCCGAGTACAGGCGCGCGTTGTCCAGGGCGAGCGCCGCCCGGCGGCTCAGGTCCTCGGCCAGCTCCAGGATCTCCTGGCGGAAGTGTTCGTCCGTGGGCTTGCCGAGCGTGAGCATGCCGATGACGCGGTTGCGGGCGACGAGCGGCAGGACGACCGTCTCGCCGCCGACCGCGGCGGCCGTCGCGAGGGTGGTGCCGATGCCCGAGGTGACGCTGGCGGGTTCGCCGAGGCCCAGGCTGCGCATGGACGTACGGAGCGCTGCCTGGTGGGCCGCTTCGGCGGGGGCCGACCAGACGCGAGCGCCGGGGGTGGGCACCGGCTCCGGTGGGGTGACCTTGGAGAGGAGGGCCTTGAGGCCGTCGATGCGGTCCTCGTCCTCGTGCAGGACGTAGGAGAGGTACGGCTCCGAGACCTGGTCGGCGATCATGTAGACCGCGCACCAGGTGGCGAGCGTGGGGACCGTCATCTGGGCCATGAGCGCCAGGGTCTGGTCGCGGTCGAGCGTGCCGGCGAGCAGGTCGGAGGCTTCGACGAGGAAGCTGAGGGAGCCGCGCCGCAGCTTCTCCAGCTCGCCGAGGCGGGCCGATTCGACGGCCATGGCGATGCGGTCGGCGGCGAACTGGAGGCGCAGCGCCTCCTCGTTGGTGTAGCGGTCGGGAGCCTCGGCCGCGACGCCGAGGGAGCCGGTGAGGCGGCCCTCGACCTTGAGCGGAACCGTGACGACCGAACGCATGCCCGTACCGCTCAACAGCGGGACCGCGCCCGGCACTTGGGTGAGGTCCTCGTGGACGGCGGGCATCCTGGCCGAGCCGTAGCGGCCGGGGCCGACCTCGACCGGCACGCGCGCGAAGCGCTGGCGTGCGGAGGGCAGGCCGGTGGAGGCGCGGACCTCGAGCTCGGTCTCGTCGTCGGTGGCCAGGAGCAGGAAGGCGGCGTCCGCGTCGAGCATGTCGCGGGCGCGCTCGACCGTGCGCTGGAGCAGACCGTCGAGATCGTCCGGGGCCGGTGAGCCGATGAAGACCTCGAAGGCGTCCGGGCTCTGGTTCTCGGCGGCGGTGCCGTTCTCCGACGTCGGCATGCGCAGCGGCGTCTGGAGCACGGCGCGCTCGTGGTCGCGCACGAGGAGGCAGACCGTGGAGGGTTCGCCGTCGGTGTCGCGGACGCGCAGGTGGGAGGCGTAGACGGCGGTGACACGGCCGCTGGCGCTACGGATGCCGTAGCTGCCCTCCCAGCGCGAGAGCCGCAGCGCGTCGGCGATGCCGGTGCTGGTGCCGGGCGTGTGCGGCCAGGCGGCGAGGTCGGTGAGGGGCTTGCCGGTGACCTGCTCGGCCCCGTAGCCGAAGAGGTGCTCCGCGTCCTCGTTCCACGCGGTGATCGCGCCGGTCCTGTCGATCTGTACGACGGCGACGCGGACCCGCTCGTCGGCGAGGGGGAGGAGGTCGGTGGGGAGGACCGGGCCCGCGGCGCGGGTGCCGACCGAGCGCTGGGGAAGGTCGATCTGGAACCAGACCTGCTTGTGGGTGGCCGAATAGTCGACGCCCCAGCGGCCGGCGAGGGCCGCGCAGAGCTGGAGGCCGCGGCCGCCCTCACGGTCGGGGGAGCCCATGTTGATCGCGGAGGACTGGAGCGGGATCTCCCGGTCCGGGTAGCGGTCGGAGACCTCGATGCGGACGTGGTCGTCGCCACGCAGGCACAGGACTTCCGCGGAGGTGCCCGCGTGGACGACGGCGTTCGTGACGAGTTCGCTGGTCAGGACCACCGCGTCGTCGATGATGTCGGCGTAGCCCCATCCTTGCAGGGTGTCGCGCACGAAGGAGCGGGCGGTCGCGACGGATCGCCCGACCGGTTCGAAGGTCGCAGCCGCGCGCGCGGTGATCACAGAACTCCCTGTACGAGTTGTACTCGCTGTACGAGTGTCGAGGCCAAGCTCTCCCGTACCCATGTCGCGGCCGCCCCTCCGATGCCCGCTCGTTTCCCGCCACCGCCCTGGCCGGGCGGACCGGGGTGGGTGGACAGCCGCTGCCAAGGTTACTTACCTTCGCCGTCCATGCGGATGCCGGTCGTCAGTGTTTCCGTTCCGGCGGGTGTGCGGAGCGTGTGCGAAGCTGCCGAACTGTTATGGCCTGGTTCAGCCATGGTGAAACACTGGGCAAGCTTCAGTTACGGACGCATCGAGAACCCGGTGCGGCGGTAGAAGCGAACCCGAGCAACCCGAGCAGTTCAGGTCGACCCCCGCGGGAGGGACACAGTGGAGTCTGGCGCAGCGACGCGGGGCAGGAAAGCGCGCGCGGAAGGCGGACAGTCCCCGAACAAACAGCACAAGTCGCGCAATGGCACCACAACGGTGGACACCGCGGCGCTGAACAGGCTGTTGGCAGGGCTCGTCGCGATGCGGGACGGCAATTTCCGCAAGCGCCTCACGGTCAGCGGCGACGGCGTGATGTCCGAGATCGCGGCCGTCTTCAACGAGGTGGCCGACCGGAATCTGCATCTGACCGGGGAGCTTTCCCGGGTGCGGCGCATGGTCGGGCGCGAGGGCAAGCTGACCGAGCGCCTGGAGACGGGCGCCTGCGAGGGGTCCTGGGCCGCCGCGATCAACGCGTCCAACGCGCTGGTCGACGATCTCGTACGGCCGGTCTCCGAGGTCGGCCGGGTGCTCACCGCGGTCGCCGAGGGTGATCTGTCGCCGCGCATGGAGCTGCGCTCGCAGGTACCGGACGGGACGGGGCACCCATTGCGGGGCGAGTTCCTGAAGGTCGGCCGGACCGTCAACAACCTGGTCGACCAGCTCTCCACGTTCACCGACGAGGTCACGCGCGTGGCCAGTGAAGTGGGGACCGAGGGCAAGCTCGGTGGACAGGCGCGCGTACGCGGAATGTCCGGTTCGTGGAAGGATCTCACGGATTCGGTCAACACGATGGCGTACCGGCTCACCGCGCAGGTGCGTGACATTGCTCTCGTCACCACCGCGGTGGCCAAGGGTGACTTGTCCCGCAAGGTCACGGTTCACGTCGCGGGCGAGATGCTCGAGCTGAAGAACACCGTGAACACGATGGTGGACCAGCTGTCGTCGTTCTCCTCCGAGGTCACGCGCGTGGCCCGGGAGGTCGGCACCGAGGGCGAGCTGGGCGGCCAGGCGCAGGTGCCCGGTGTGGCGGGTGTGTGGAAGGACCTCACCGATTCGGTGAACCTCATGGCGGGCAACCTGACCGCCCAGGTGCGTGGAATCGCTCAGGTCACCACAGCCGTGGCCAATGGTGACCTGTCGCAGAAGGTCACCGTGTCGGCGCGCGGCGAGGTCGCCCAGCTCGCCGAGACGATCAACCAGATGACCGAGACGCTGCGCACGTTCGCGGACGAGGTCACGCGTGTCGCCAACGAGGTCGGCGCGGAGGGCCAGCTCGGCGGCCAGGCCAATGTGCCGGGCGCGGCGGGGACGTGGAAGGACCTGACGGACTCCGTCAACACGGTCTTCCGGAACCTGACCACGCAGGTGCGTGACATCGCCACTGTCACGACCGCGGTGGCCAATGGTGATCTCTCGCAGAAGGTCACCGTCGATGTCGCCGGCGAGATGCTGGAGCTGAAGAACACCGTCAACACGATGGTCGACCAGCTGTCCGCCTTCGGCTCCGAGGTCACGCGCGTGGCGCGCGAGATCGGCGTCGAGGGCGAGCTGGGCGGTCAGGCCCTCGTGGTCGGCGCGGCGGGAACGTGGAAGGACCTGACGGACTCGGTCAACACGGCTTTCCGCAACCTCACGGGTCAGGTGCGCAACATCGCCCAGGTGACGACGGCGGTGGCCAACGGCGACCTGTCGCAGAAGGTCACCGTCGATGTGTCCGGCGAGATGCTCCAGCTGAAGAACACCGTGAACACGATGGTGGACCAGCTCTCCAGCTTCGCCGACCAGGTGACCCGGATGGCGCGCGACGTGGGCACGGAGGGCCGCCTCGGCGGTCAGGCCCGCGTGGACGGGGTGAGCGGTACGTGGAAGGAGCTCACCGACTCCGTCAACTTCATGGCCGGCAACCTGACCTCCCAGGTGCGGCAGATCGCCCAGGTCACTACGGCTGTGGCGCGTGGTGACCTGTCGCAGAAGATCGACGTGGACGCGCGCGGGGAGATCCTGGAGCTGAAGAACACCATCAACACGATGGTCGACCAGCTCTCCGCCTTCGCCGACCAGGTGACCCGGGTCGCGCGCGAGGTGGGCACCGAGGGGCGCCTCGGCGGTCAGGCGCAGGTGCCGGGCGTCGCCGGTGTGTGGCGCGATCTGACGGACTCCGTGAACGGCATGGCGGGCAACCTGACCGCGCAGGTCCGCAACATCGCGCAGGTCGCCACGGCGGTCGCGCGTGGTGACCTGTCGCAGAAGATCGACGTGGACGCGCGCGGGGAGATCCTGGAGCTGAAGAACACCCTCAACACGATGGTGGACCAGCTCTCCGCGTTCGCCGAGCAGGTGACGCGGGTGGCCCGCGAGGTGGGTACGGACGGCATCCTCGGCGGCCAGGCCGAGGTACAGGGTGTGTCGGGTACGTGGAAGGACCTGACGCAGTCCGTGAACGGCATGGCGAACAACCTGACGCTCCAGGTGCGCAACATCGCCGAAGTCACCACGGCTGTGGCGCGCGGCGACCTGTCCAAGAAGATCACCGTCGACGCCAAGGGCGAGATCCTCGAACTCGTCACCACGGTCAACACGATGGTCGACCAGCTGTCGTCCTTCGCCGAGCAGGTCACGCGCGTCGCGCGCGAGGTGGGCACCGAAGGGCAACTGGGCGGCCAGGCGCGGGTGTCGGGCATCACCGGCATCTGGAAGGACCTGAGCGACAACGTCAACCTGATGGCCAACAACCTGACCGTGCAGGTGCGCAACATCTCCCAGGTCGCCAACGCGGTGGCCAACGGCGACCTGACCCGTACGGTGACGATCGAGGCGCGCGGCGAGGTCGCGCAGCTCGCCGACACGTTCAACACGATGGTCAAGACGCTGAGCTCGTTCGCCGACCAGGTCACCAAGGTGGCCCGCGAGGTCGGCACGGACGGCATCCTCGGCGGCCAGGCCCGCGTACCCGGTGTGGCCGGTACGTGGAAGGACCTCACCGAGTCCGTGAACGGCATGGCGTCGAACCTGACCGGCCAGGTGCGCAACATCGCGATGGTCACGACCGCCATCGCCAAGGGCGATCTGACCAAGAAGATCGACATCGACGCGCGCGGCGAGATCCTCGAACTGAAGACGACGATCAACACGATGGTCGACCAGCTGTCGTCCTTCGCCGAGCAGGTCACGCGCGTGGCTCGCGAAGTGGGCACCGAGGGCCAGCTGGGCGGCCAGGCACGCGTGCGTGACGTGGACGGCACCTGGCGCGACCTGACGGAGTCCGTGAACGAGATGGCCGGGAACCTGACCCGGCAGGTGCGCGCCATCGCGGCCGTCGCCACGGCGGTGACCCGCGGCGATCTCAATCTGAAGATCGACGTCGACGCGGCGGGCGAGATCCAGGTCCTCCAGGACAACATCAACAAGATGATCTCCAACCTGCGCGACACCACGATCGCCAACGAGGAGCAGGACTGGCTGAAGGGCAACCTGGCGCGCATCTCGGGCCTCATGCAGGGCCGCCGCGACCTCGACGACGTGGCCTCGCTCATCATGAGCGAGCTGACGCCGGTGGTCTCCGCGCAGCATGGCGCGTTCTTCCTGGCGTCGCCCCTGGACGACGGCGCCGATCCGACGGCCGCGGACGAGGACGCGTACGAGCTGCGCATGTGCGGCAGTTACGGGTACTCCATGGGCTCCATGCCGACCTCGTTCCGGCCCGGGGAGACGCTCATCGGGACCGCCGCCCAGGAGCGGCGCACGATCCTCGTCGAGAACGCGCCCAGCGGCTACCTGAAGATCTCCTCGGGGCTCGGTGAGGCGCCGCCCGCGCAGGTCATCGTGATCCCCGTGCTCTTCGAGGGCACGGTGCTCGGCGTGATCGAACTGGCGTCGTTCACGCCGTTCACGCAGATCCAGAAGGACTTCCTCGGGCAGATCGCCGAGATGATCGCGACGAGCGTGAACACGATCTCCGTCAACACCAAGACGGAGGTCCTCCTCAAGCAGTCGCAGGAGCTGACCGAGCAACTGCGCGAGCGCTCCGCGGAGTTGGAGAACCGGCAGAAGGCGCTCCAGGCGTCCAACGCCGAACTGGAGGAGAAGGCCGAGCTGCTCGCCCAGCAGAACCGCGACATCGAGGTGAAGAACACCGAGATCGAGGAGGCGCGGCAGGTCCTTGAGGAGCGCGCCGAGCAGCTCGCGGTGTCGATGCGCTACAAGAGCGAGTTCCTCGCCAACATGTCGCACGAGCTGCGCACACCGCTCAACTCGCTGCTGATTCTCGCCAAGTTGCTCGCCGACAACGCCGACGCGAACCTCACGCCCAAGCAGGTCGAGTTCGCCGAGACGATCCACGGCGCGGGCTCCGACCTGCTCCAGCTGATCAACGACATCCTGGACCTGTCGAAGGTCGAGGCGGGCAAGATGGACGTCTCGCCGACGCGGATCGCCCTGGTGCAGCTCGTCGACTACGTGGAGGCGACGTTCCGGCCGCTGACCGCGGAGAAGCAACTCGACTTCTCCGTACGGGTGTCGCCGGAGCTGCCCACCACGCTGCACACCGACGAACAGCGCCTGCTGCAGGTGTTGCGCAACCTGCTGTCCAACGCGGTGAAGTTCACCGACTCCGGCGCCGTGGAGCTGGTCATCCGGCCCGCGGGCACCGACGTGCCGAACGCCATCCGGGAACAGCTCCTGGAAGCGGGCTCGTTGCGGGAGGCGGACGGTGACCTGATCGCCTTCTCGGTGACCGACACCGGCATCGGGATCGCGGCCAGCAAGATGCGGGTGATCTTCGAGGCGTTCAAGCAGGCCGACGGCACCACGAGCCGCAAGTACGGCGGTACGGGGCTCGGGCTCTCCATCAGCCGTGAGATCGCCCGGCTGCTCGGCGGTGAGATCCACGCGGCGAGCGAGCCGGGGCGTGGCTCCACGTTCACGCTGTACCTGCCGCTGCACCCGGCCGAGCTGCCGCCCCAGGGGTACGCGCAGCTCGCCCCGGCCGTCGAACCGGGTCGCCCGCTGGCCCTGGACGCCGCGCCGCAGGAGCCCGCCGAGGTGGAGACTCCGGCGGAGGTGAAGTCCTACCAGGAGACGCAGAACGGGGCCGCGGCGCTCTTCCGGCGCCGCCGCCGGTCCGCACCGGCACCCGAGGCCCGTCCGGCGCCCACGGGGCGGACGACGTCCGCGCAGTCGCACTGGGAGGAGCTCGAGGAGGAGGCGCCGAAGGTGCGGCGCACGTTCCACTTCGGTGGCGAGAAGGTGCTCATCGTCGACGACGACATCCGCAACGTCTTCGCGCTCACCAGCGTCCTGGAGCAGCACGGCCTGTCGGTCCTGTACGCGGAGAACGGGCGCGAGGGCATCGAGGTCCTGGAGCAGCACGACGACGTGACGGTCGTCCTGATGGACATCATGATGCCCGAGATGGACGGCTACGCGACGACGACGGCGATCCGCAGGATGCCGCAGTTCGCCGGGCTGCCGATCATCGCGCTCACCGCGAAGGCGATGAAGGGCGACCGGGAGAAGGCCATCGAGTCCGGCGCTTCCGACTACGTCACGAAGCCGGTCGATCCCGATCATCTTCTGACGGTGATGGAGCAATGGATGCGAGGGGAGTGACCGAATCGCCGAACATTCGCGCGGCGTTGCTGACTGAGTGTGGCCACATCCGTGTAGAAGTGCGGTAACCGGGGAACCTTCTGGTCTCCCACTGCGTTTCTGCTACGTGCACAGTGACATCTCGGTGACAGGGTGTGGCGGCAAGCGGGGTGCGGCTACGATGACCGGCACAAGGACGGACGGCACCAGGAAGCCGTCCCCTGGGGCGGCGGAAGGAGCCTCCCAGAATCCTGCGGACAGGGGCGGCCCCATGCCGGGGCGAGGAGGGCGGGCCATGGTGCAGAAGGCCAAGATCCTCCTGGTCGATGACCGGCCGGAGAATCTGCTGGCGCTGGAGGCCATCCTCTCCGCGCTCGATCAGACGCTGGTGCGGGCATCGTCCGGGGAGGAAGCGCTCAAAGCGCTGCTCACGGACGATTTCGCGGTCATTCTGTTGGACGTTCAGATGCCCGGAATGGACGGATTCGAAACCGCGGCGCACATCAAGCGGCGGGAGCGGACACGGGACATCCCGATCATCTTCCTCACGGCGATCAACCATGGCCCGCACCACACCTTCCGCGGATACGCGGCGGGCGCGGTGGACTACATCTCCAAGCCGTTCGACCCGTGGGTGCTGCGCGCCAAGGTCTCGGTCTTCGTCGAGCTGTACATGAAGAACTGCCAACTGCGTGAGCAGGCCGCGCTGCTCCGCCTCCAGCTGGAGGGCGGCGCCCGCGCCGTCGGCGACACGAAGGAGCCCGCCGGGCTGCTCGCCGAACTCTCCGCGCGCCTCGCCGCGGTCGAGGAGCAGGCCGAGGCGCTCTCCAAGCAGCTGGACGAGGAGTCGGCGGACGCGGCGGCGGTCGCCACGGCCGCACACCTGGAGCGCAAACTGACCGGTCTGCGCAGAGCCCTTGACGCGCTGGAGCCCGGCGCGGGCAACGGCGCGCCGTCGCTGCCGTCCCAGAGCTGAGGCCGCGCCCCGGCTTTGAGGGCGCGTCAGTTCGGCCACCTCAGGCCCGCGACACAGAAGAGTGAAGCACTGGGCACACGTGTACGTGGGCGCCTCCCCCGGTAACCTCACACCTATGGCCTCACGTCCCGCAGCCAAGAAGCCGCCCGCGAAAAAGGCGGCAGCGCCCACCAAGGCTCCGGCGAAGAAGGCCCCTGCGAAAAAAGCTCCCGCCAAGAAGGCGGTCGCCAAGGCGCCGGTGAAGAAGGCGGCGGGGAAGAAGCCCGCGCCCAAGCCGGCGCCCAGCCCCACCGGGGGCTTGTACCGCGTCGTGCGCGCCCTGTGGCTCGGCGTCGCACACAGCGTGGGAGCCATGTTCCGCGGCATAGGGCGTGGCGCCAAGGGGCTCGACCCGGCGCACCGCAAGGACGGCCTGGCGCTGCTCCTGCTCGGCGTCGGACTGATCTGCGCGGCCGGTACCTGGTCGAACCTGCAGGGCCCGGTCGGCGACCTCGTCGAGATGCTGGTGACCGGCGCGTTCGGCCGGCTCGACCTGCTCGTGCCGATACTGGTCGGGGTCATCGCCGTACGCCTCATCCGGCACCCGGAGAAGCCCGAGGCCAACGGGCGCATCGTCATCGGTCTCTCCGCGCTCGTCGTCGGCGTGCTCGGCCAGGTCCACATCGCGTGCGGCTCACCCGCGCGCGCGGACGGCATGCAGGCCATAAGGGACGCTGGCGGGCTCATCGGCTGGGCCGCCGCGACCCCGCTGAGCTTCACCATGACCGACGTGCTCGCGGTGCCGCTGCTCGTCCTGCTCACCGTGTTCGGGCTTCTCGTGGTCACCGCGACGCCGGTCAACGCGATCCCGCAGCGGCTGCGGCTGCTCGGCGTACGGCTCGGTCTCGTCCACGACGACCTGGCCGCCGAGGAGCTGATCGCCGACGACTACGAGGACGAATGGCGCGAGACCGCGCCCGCGCCCGCCAGGCGGCGCTCCAGCGCTCCCGGGGCGTACGACCCCGACGGCATAGAGGAAGACGCCCTCGCCAAGCGGCGCAGGCCACGGCGCTCGTCGGTGCAGCCGTCCATGGACCGTCCCATGGACGCCGTGGACGTGGCCGCCGCTGCCGCCGCGGCGCTCGACGGTGCCGTGCTGCACGGAATGCCGCCGTCCCCGCTGGTCGCCGACCTCACCCAGGGCGTCGGCACGGAGCGTTCGGGGAAGGTGCCCGCGCCGGAGCGCACGGCGCCGGTGCCAACCGCGCGCGGCAAGAAGTCCGCGCCGGTCGAGCAGGAGCCCGAGCCGACGCCGTCGAAGCTCGCCGTACCCGACCTGACCAAGTCCGCGCCCGAGGACGCACGAGAGCTGCCCGCGCGCGCGGAGCAGCTCCAGCTCGCCGGCGACATCACGTACGCGCTGCCCAAGCTGGACCTCCTGACACGCGGCGGGCCCGGAAAGTCGCGCAGCGCCGCCAACGACGCCGTCGTGGAGTCGCTGACCACCGTCTTCACCGAGTTCAAGGTCGACGCGGCCGTCACGGGCTTCACGCGCGGGCCGACGGTCACGCGCTACGAGGTCGAGCTCGGCCCCGCCGTGAAGGTCGAGAAGATCACCGCCCTGGCGAAGAACATCGCGTACGCGGTCGCCTCGCCGGACGTGCGGATCATCAGCCCGATCCCCGGCAAGTCCGCGGTCGGCATCGAGATCCCGAACACCGACCGCGAGATGGTCAACGTCGGGGACGTGCTGCGCCTCGCCGACGCCGCCGAGGACGAGCATCCGATGCTGGTCGCGCTCGGCAAGGACGTCGAGGGCGGCTACGTGATGTCGAACCTCGCGAAGATGCCGCACATCCTGGTCGCCGGTGCCACCGGCTCCGGCAAGTCGTCCTGCATCAACTGTCTGATCACCTCGGTCATGATGCGGGCGACCCCCGAGGACGTGCGGATGGTCCTCGTCGACCCCAAGCGCGTGGAGCTGACGGCGTACGAGGGCATCCCGCACCTCATCACGCCGATCATCACCAACCCCAAGAAGGCCGCCGAGGCGCTCCAGTGGGTCGTGCGCGAGATGGATCTGCGCTACGACGACCTCGCCGCCTTCGGCTACCGGCACATCGACGACTTCAACCAGGCGATCCGAGACGGCAAGCTCAAGACGCCCGAGGGCAGCGAGCGGGAGCTGAAGACCTACCCGTACCTCCTGGTGATCGTCGACGAGCTCGCCGACCTGATGATGGTCGCCCCGCGCGACGTCGAGGACGCCATCGTGCGGATCACGCAGCTCGCGCGCGCGGCAGGCATCCACCTGGTGCTCGCCACGCAGCGTCCCTCGGTCGACGTCGTGACCGGTCTCATCAAGGCGAACGTGCCCTCGCGCCTGGCGTTCGCCACGTCCTCGCTCGCCGACAGCCGCGTCATCCTGGACCAGCCAGGCGCCGAGAAGCTCATCGGCAAGGGTGACGGTCTGTACCTGCCCATGGGCGCGAACAAGCCGACCCGTATGCAGGGCGCTTTCGTCACCGAGGACGAGATCCACGCCGTCGTCCAGCACTGCAAGGACCAGATGGCGCCCGTCTTCCGCGACGACGTCACCGTCGGCACCAAGCAGAAGAAGGAGATCGACGAGGACATCGGCGACGACCTGGACCTGCTGTGCGCGGCGGCGGAGCTGGTCGTCTCCACCCAGTTCGGGTCCACGTCCATGCTCCAGCGCAAGCTCAGGGTCGGCTTCGCCAAGGCCGGCCGCCTGATGGACCTCATGGAGTCGCGCAACATCGTGGGACCGAGCGAGGGCTCCAAGGCCCGCGACGTCCTCGTGAAACCGGACGAAGTGGACGGAGTGCTCGCGGTCATCCGCGGGGAGAGCCAGCCGTAAAGGATCTTTCGATTTCGATGTCACTCGTACGGGGATCCGGGGCAACCGTTTCCCCATCGAGTACGTCAAGTTGAGGGAAGGGTCATCAACTTGTCCCACCATCAGGATGTCGGGCCATTCTGATGGCGTACAAAGTCCGGCCGCCCGGTTGCCCCACCCTTTCGCACCCCCCCTAGACTGAACCTCCAGCAGGTGGTTACACGCTCGAAAGGCGCCCCCGTGTCCATCGGCAACTCCCCTGAAGACGACCGTCCTTCGGAAGACAGCGCTCCGCGCGCGGACGACGGGCCCTCGATCGGCCGCGCCCTGCAGCAGGCACGTATCGCCGCGGGCCTGACCGTCGACGAGGTCAGCCAGTCGACCCGGGTGCGCGGCCCGATCGTGCACGCCATCGAGGCGGACGACTTCTCCCGCTGCGGTGGCGACGTGTACGCGCGCGGCCACATCCGCACGCTCGCGCGCGCGGTGGGCCTCGATCCCGCACCGCTGCTCGAGCAGTACGGCGCCGAGCACGGCGAGCCGGCCGCGCCGACGCCCGCCACCCCGCTGTTCGAGGCCGAGCGCATCCGCTCCGAGCCGCGCCGGCCCAACTGGACGGCCGCCATGGTCGCCGCGATCGTGGCCGTCATCGCGTTCGTCGGCTACACCGTGGTCAGCGGTGGTGACGACGACGGTGGCAAGCAGCAGGCGGCCGAGGGCGCCACCCCAGCCACCAGCAAGCCCGCCACCAAGCCGAGCCCCGGCAAGAAGCCCGTCGACCCCAAGCCGGACCCCTCGGACAGCGCCATCGCGGCGGCCCCCCAGGACAAGGTCACGGTGAAGCTCAACGCGTCGGACGGGCGCAGCTGGATCTCCGCCAAGGACCACAACGGGCGGACGATGTTCGACGGCGTCCTCGAGCGCGGCCAGTCCAAGACGTTCCAGGACAGCACCAAGATCGATCTCGTCCTGGGCGACGCCGGTGCCATACAGCTGTACGTGAACGGGAAGCAGATCGCGGACGAGTTCCAGCCCGGCCAGGTCGAGCGGCTCACGTACACCAAGGGTGATCCGGAAGTCGGCTGACAAGCAGCTCAGGGGCGCTTCCGGGGCGCTCCCGGAACCCTCCCGGCGAGGGCTGTCGGTGGAACGAAGTAGTCTTGAGTCCATGCCCGAACGCCGTACCGTCGCACTTGTCACCCTTGGCTGCGCCCGTAACGAGGTGGACTCGGAGGAGCTCGCAGGCCGCTTGGAGGCGGACGGCTGGGAGCTCGTCGAGGACGCCGAGTCCGCGGATGTCGCGGTCGTGAACACCTGTGGCTTCGTCGAGGCCGCCAAGAAGGACTCCGTCGACGCCCTGCTCGAGGCCAATGATCTCAAGGGCCACGGCAGAACCCAGGCCGTCGTCGCCGTCGGCTGCATGGCCGAGCGGTACGGCAAGGAGCTCGCCGACGCGCTGCCCGAGGCCGACGGCGTGCTGGGCTTCGACGACTACGAGAACATCTCCGGCCGCCTGCAGACCATCCTCGCGGGCGGCAGTGTGGAGGCCCACGCCCCGCGCGACCGGCGCAAGCTGCTGCCGATCAGCCCCGCCGAGCGCCAGGAGGCCGGTGCCGGGATCGCGCTGCCCGGCCACGCCCCGGCGGACCTGCCCGAGGGCCTCGCGCCCGCGTCCGGGCCGCGCGCGCCGCTGCGCCGCCGCCTCGACGGGGCGCCCGTCGCCTCGGTGAAGCTGGCCTCCGGCTGCGACCGGCGCTGCTCGTTCTGCGCCATCCCCTCGTTCCGCGGCTCCTTCATCTCGCGCCGTCCCAGCGACGTGCTGAACGAGACGCGCTGGCTCGGCGAGCAGGGCGTCAAGGAGGTCATGCTGGTCTCCGAGAACAACACCTCGTACGGCAAGGACCTGGGCGACATCCGCCTCCTGGAGTCGCTGCTGCCCGAGCTGGCCGCCGTCGACGGGATCGAGCGGGTCCGCGTCAGCTACCTCCAGCCCGCCGAGATGCGCCCCGGCCTCATCGACGTCCTGACCGGCACCGACAAGGTCGTCCCGTACTTCGACCTCTCCTTCCAGCACTCCGCGCCCGGCGTGCTGCGCGCGATGCGCCGCTTCGGCGACACCGACCGGTTCCTGGAGCTGCTGGACACCATTCGGAGCAAGGCGCCGCAGGCCGGTGTCCGCTCCAACTTCATCGTCGGCTTCCCCGGCGAGTCCGAGGCGGACTTCGCCGAGCTGGAGCGCTTCCTGAACGGCGCGCGCCTCGACGCCATCGGCGTCTTCGGCTACTCCGACGAGGAGGGCACCGAAGCGGCCACGTACGAGAACAAGCTGGACGAGGACGTCGTCGCCGAGCGCCTCGCGCGCGTGTCGCGCCTCGCCGAACAGCTGGTGTCGCAGCGCGCCGAGGAGCGGCTCGGTGAGACGGTGGAGGTGCTCGTCGAATCCGTCGACCCCGAGGACGGGATCGTCGGCCGCGCCGCCCACCAGGCGCCCGAGACCGACGGGCAGGTGCGGCTCACGGGCGGCGCCGGGCTGAGCGTCGGCCGTATGGTCGAGGCAAAGGTGATCGGGACCGAGGGCGTGGACCTCGTAGCGGAGCCGTTCGACAGGCTTGAGGAGGCGGGCAGATGACCGGAGTCCCGGCATCCGCCACGGGCGGGACCGGCACGCCGGCGCCCGGCGGCAAGCTGGGCACTGCGGCCGTCGACGAGGCCAGCCTGTGGAACGTCGCCAACCTCCTCACCATGGTGCGGCTGCTGCTCGTGCCCGGGTTCGTGGTGCTCATGCTGGCCGACGGCGGGTACGACCCGGTGTGGCGGGCCTGGGCCTGGGCGGCGTTCGCCGTCGCGATGATCACCGACATCTTCGACGGGCACCTGGCGCGTACGTACAACCTGGTCACCGACTTCGGAAAGATCGCCGACCCCATCGCCGACAAGGCGATCATGGGCGCGGCGCTGATCTGTCTGTCCTCGCTCGGCGACCTGCCGTGGTGGGTGACGGGCGTCATCCTCGGGCGTGAGCTCGGGATTACGCTGATGCGTTTCCTCGTGATCCGCTACGGGGTCATTCCGGCCAGCCGCGGCGGCAAGATGAAGACGCTCGCGCAGGGCACGGCCGTCGGCATGTACGTCCTGGCGCTGACCGGGCCGCTCGCCACCTTCCGGTTCTGGGTGATGGCGGTGGCGGTCGCGCTGACCGTGCTGACCGGGCTCGACTACGTACGGCAGGCGGTCGTGCTGCGGCGGGCCGGCCTCGCGGAGGCGGCGGCCGCCGCGGCGGTCTCCCAGGCGGCGGTCGCTCAGGCGACCGAGGGGCCGGGGGTCGTGGACCCGGAGGCGGTGGAACAGGCGGCTGTCGAGTCGGCGGCCGGAGAGCCCGCGGCCGGAGAGCCCGCGGCGGTGGAGCAGCGGGTCTCGGGACCGGCCGCTGTCGAGCCGGCGTCGTCGTCGGAGGCGGCCGAGAAGTGACCGACGAGGCTGTCGAGGTGCTGCGGCTGCTGACCGGGCGGGGGGAGACCCTCGCCGTGGCCGAGTCGCTGACCGGTGGCCTCGTCGCGGCGGAGCTGGTGGCGGTGCCCGGGGCCTCGAAGGCCCTGCGCGGCTCGGTCACCGCGTACGCGACGGAGCTGAAGCACCAGCTGCTCGGTGTCGACGCGGACCTGCTCGCCGAGTACGGGGCCGTCCACCCGGACGTCGCGCTGCAGATGGCCGCCGGGGTGCGCGAGGCGCTCGGCGCGGACTGGGGCATCGCGACGACCGGCGTCGCCGGGCCCGAGCCGCAGGACGGACAGCCCGTCGGCACCGTCTACGTGGCGGCTGTGGGGCCCGGAGCAAGCGTTGCGAAGGGAACACGGAATTTCGCTGGTAGCCGCAAAGTGCTCGAGCTGCGGTTGAACGGCGAGCGCATGGAAATCCGTAGGGAGAGTGTACGCAGCGTGCTCGGCCTGCTCACGGAAGAGCTGGTCGGAGGGCATTCCGGCGAACGTACTGAGAATGCGCGGGCACAGGATACGGAACAGAACGGGGGGTTTTGATGTTTGCAGCCCTGAGTGAACACGACATCGCTCCCCGCACGGCCGCGGCACGAGGCGGTACGGTGGGGCGTGAAGGATGCGGCTACGCGGTCCGAGGAGGGAGCCACCGATGATTCTGCTCCGTCGCCTGCTGGGTGACGTGCTGCGTCGGCAGCGCCAGCGCCAGGGCCGTACTCTGCGCGAAGTCTCCTCGTCCGCCCGAGTCTCGCTCGGCTATCTCTCCGAGGTGGAGCGGGGGCAGAAGGAGGCTTCCTCCGAGCTGCTTTCCGCTATCTGCGACGCGCTTGACGTACGGATGTCCGAGCTGATGCGCGAGGTGAGTGACGAGCTCGCTCTCGCGGAGCTGGCCGAGTCGGCAGCAGCGGTCCCGTCGGAGCCGGTGCGCGCACCGGTCCGTCCGATGCTCAATGCTGTCTCCGTGACCGGTGTCCCGCCGGAACGGGTGACGATCAAGGCGCCTGCCGAGGCGGTCGACGTCGTAGCGGCGTAACGTCTCGCTCGCGCGGTGTGAAGCGAGCGCCATGTGCAAAGGGGAAGCCCCGGCCGGTCATCGGCCGGGGCTTTCGCTTGTCTCTCCTGTGTCCGGTTGTGTGCATCTGTGCCATCGTGGATCGTGATTCCCAGCCGGCCGGCCGTGCGGTCGACGCGGAGGTACCCGGAGGTTCGTCGTGAAGAGTCCGCTGTCCGATGCCGACTTGAAGACCGTGGCCGAGGCGTTGCAGGGCGCACTCGTGGACCTGGTCGATCTCTCGCTCGTGGCGAAGCAGGTCCACTGGAACGTGGTGGGGCCCCGGTTCCGGTCCGTGCACCTTCAGCTCGACGAGGTCGTGGACAGCGCGCGGCTGCACTCCGACACGGTGGCCGAGCGGGCCTCGACGCTGGGCGTCCCGCCGGACGGGCGGGCCGCGACGGTCGCGGCGAGCAGCGGTATCGCCACCGTCGCCGAGGGCTGGGTGAAGGACACGGACGCCGTCGGGACGCTCGTGGAGGCGCTCGGCGCGGTGATCACGCGGATGCGGGACCGGATCCGGGCCACGGGCGAGGCGGACCCGGTGAGCCAGGACATGTTCATCGGCATCACGGCCGATCTCGAGAAGCACCACTGGATGTTCCAGGCGGAGAACCGCGGCTGAGACCGGCGCTCGTCGGCCCGGCGGGGCGGCTGGCTGTGCGCGTGCGAGGTCCGGGGACGGGCGGAGGTGAGTGCGGTCGTGGCGAGGCGGCTGCCGCGGTGGATACCGGGCGTGGTGCTCGGCGGGCTGTGGTGGTGGGCCGTCCTGCGGCTGGCGCTCACGCCGGACGCGGGGGTGTTCGAGGGGGCGGTCACCTTCGGCGGGTGGGGCCTCAGTCTGCTGCCGGTACACGCGTTGCCGAAGGGGCGGGCGGCCGGGGTCGCGGGGGCGCAGGGGCGGTCGGGCGCACGGTGGGTACGGGCCCGGGCCAGGCGGGCGGGACGGGGGGTTCGGGTGAGGGTTTGGGAGCGGGGCGGTAGGGGGGCGGGGCGGTAGGGGTGGAGTCGTGTGCTTGGAGTGCTGCCGTGGGGTGGCAGGGGCTGAGGCGGTAGGGGTGGGGCCGACTGCTTGGAGTGCTGCCGTGTCGCGGCGTGGGGGCGGGGCGGTGGGGGGAGTCGTGTGCTTGGGGCGCTACGAGCGCTGCCGTGGGGCGGTGGGGGTGGAGTCGCGTGCTTGGAGTGTTGCCGTGGGGCGGTAGCGGTGGAGTCGTGTGCTTGGTGTGTTGTCGTGTCGCGGCAGGGGGTCGGGGCAGTGGTGTGGCGGTCACCAGGGCATGGTGACGCCGCCGTTCGGGCGGAGGATCTGGCCCGTGGTGAAGGATGAGGCGTCTGAGGCCAGGTGCAGGACCGCATGGGCGATGTCGGCCGGGTCGCCGACCCGGCCGAGCGGAGCCATCCGTTCCATCAGGGATTCCGTGTGGGCCTGGGCGCTCGCGTCGTGGCGGGTCGTCATCGGGGTGCGGATCCAGCCCGGCGCCACCGCGTTGACGCGGATGCCGTGCGGGCCGACCTCCGTGGCCAGCGTCCTGGTGAGCTGGACGACGGCGGCCTTGGCGGCGCCGTAGCAGAGCAGACCGGGGCCGCCGGTGTCGATCGCACCCGAGGCCATCGTGATCAGGGAGCCGCGGGTGCCGGCCGCGATCATCGTGCGGGCCGCTTCCTGGCATGCGTGGAGGACGCCCTTGAAGTTGATGGCGAGTACGCGGTCGAGGTCCTCGTCACGGGTCTCCAGGACGGGGCTGTTGTGCATGATCCCTGCGATCGCGGCCAGGATGTCCAGCGTTCCGGTCTGGGTGGCCGCCGCCGCGACGGCCTCGGCGACCTGGGCGCGGTCGGACACGTCCAGGGTGTGGGTGTGCGCCGTGCCGCCGTTCTCCTTGATGAGCGCGGCTGTCTCGTCCAGGCCCTGTACGTCACGGTCCGCGCAGTGCACGGTGGCGCCCGCCTCGGCGAGCAGCGTGGCCGACGCGCGTCCGATGCCGCTCGCCGCGCCGGTGACGAACGCGGTGCGGCCGGTGAGGTCGTACGCCTTTACGGGCATGAGGGGACCGTAGAAGCTGACCTGACGGGCCGTCAATTGGCGTGCGGCGGTTGCCCGGTGGGAGCCGTGGTCACCTGGCCGGGTGGGGGCCCGGCTGGCAGGTGGGGCACCAGTAGGTCGGGCGTTCGCGGGAGCCGTCGCCCTGTTCGGCCACGCGGATCGAGGTGCGGCAGCGCATGCAGGGGCGTGAGGCGCGGCCGTAGACGTACAGGCGTTCGCCGGGACGGGCGCGGCCGGTGGTGACGCGGTTGGGGCGCTCCCTGTTGAACTCCAGGAGTTTTTTGGAGAGCGGGACGATGTGCTCGACGGCCTCGGGGGGCAGTTCGCCGACCGGGAGCCACGGGGTGACGCCCAGGAGGAAGCAGATCTCCGACTTGAAGACATTGCCCACGCCCGCGAGGTTGCGCTGGTCGAGGAGGGCCTCGCCGACGGCGCGGGCGGGGTCCTGGACCAGGTTGGCCAGCGCCTTCTCCGGGTCCCAGTCCGGGCCGAGCAGGTCGGGGCCGAGGTGGCCGACGACCTTGGCCTCCTCGCTGGTGCGGATCAGTTCGAGCACGGGGAGGCGGTAGCCGACGGCCGCGTGCGACTTGTTGGCGAGGATCGCCCGGATCTGGAACGCGGGGCCGCCGCGCCAGCGCTCGCCCGGCGCGTAGATCTTCCAGGAGCCGTCCATCCGCAGGTGCGAGTGGAGGGTGAGGTCCCCCTCGATGCGGGTCATCAGGTGCTTGCCGCGCGAGATGACCTCCATGACCTCGCGTCCGGCCAGATCCGCCGTGGCGAACCGGGGGACCCGCAGGTCGGAGCGGATGAGGACCTGCCCCGCGAGCGCGGTGTGCAGCCGCTTGGCGGCTTGCAGGACGGTGTCTCCTTCGGGCATGGGATCAGCGTAGGCGGCGCACCGGCGTGACGGCGGGCGCGCACGGTGCGGGTGATCTTGTCGGGGTGGCCTCAGGCACGCAGGCGCAGCCCCCTCGGCGTCGCATGGAAGCCCGCTCCCTCAAGGAGTGGGGCGTACGGGGACGTCAGCGCCGCCTCGCCATTGATGCGCTCGACGGTGATCGTGCCCAGGGCGCCCGTACGGGCCGATTCGGCCAGGGAGCGGGCGGCGGCGGGCAGGCGGGGATCGTCGGCGAGCTGGGACGCGGACGGTGCGGCGGTGTCGGACTCGGTGGCGGGCCAGGCCAGGAGGCTCTTGCCGCCGCGCTCCATGTAGAGCGTCAGCTCGCCGTCGACCAGGACGACCAGGGAGCCCGCCTTGCGGCCCGGCTTGTGGCCCGCGCGCGCGGGCGGCTCGGGCCAGGGGAGGGCCGCGCCGTACGCGCTGGCGGGGTCGGCGGCGGCCATGACCAGGGCGCGCGGGGCGGCGCCCTTGGCGGCTGGGGCGTCGGACCGGGCGAAGGGGTCGGGCGGGGGCGCGCCGCGCTCCTGGGCGTTGGCCGCCGCGCGCAGGCGGTCCACCGCGCCGTCCATGGCGAACTGGGCGGCGCCGAGCCCCTCCACCACATAGCCGCGCCTGGCCTGGCCGCTCTCCTCGAAGACGGACAGGATGCGGTACATCGCCGAGAAGCCGCCCTCCACGCCTTCGGCGGCGACCGCGCCCCGGGTGACGACGCCGTGCCGGTCCATGAGGGTGCGGGCCAGGGCGTGGGCGCGCACGGTCGGGTCGGGTTCCTGGGCGGGCAGCAGCGACCAGCGTCCGGCGACGGTGGGCGGGCCGGTGCGCGAGGTGGCCCGGGCGGCTGCCGTGAGGCTCCCGTAGCGGCCGCGCGGGACGGATCTGCGCGCGCGATGGGCGGTCGAACCGGCGGTGCGGCCCGAGCCGAGGAGCGCGCGCATCGGGGCGAGCGTGTCGTTGGTGAGCCGGCCCGACCAGGCCAGGTCCCACAGCGCGTCGGCCAGCTGCGGATCGGTGGCGGTGAGAGGGGCGCCGTCCTGGCCCTCTGTTGCGGCGCGGACCTGGTCGGCGATCTGGCGGAAGAACAGGCCGTAGCCGCCGGACAGGCTGTCCAGGACCGCCCGGTGCAGCGGCGTCAGCTCCAGCGGGTGCGGAGGTGGCAGCAGGAGCGGGGCGGTGTCGGCGAGGTAGAGGGAGACCCAGCCGTCCTTGCCGGGGAGCGAGCCCGCGCCCGCCCACAGCACCTCGCCCGACGCCGTGAGCTCGTCGAGGAGGGCCGGCGCGTAGCCGGAGACGCGGGAGGGCAGGACCAGCTTCTCCAGGGCGGAGGCGGGGACGGAGGCGCCTTGCAGTTGCTCGACGGCGCGGACCAGGCCGTCGATACCGCGCAGGCCGTGACCGCCCAGATGCTGCCACTGGGGCAGGAACTGAGCGAGCGCGGCAGGTGGTACGGGTTCGAGCTCGTGCCGCAGCGCGGCGAGGGAGCGGCGGCGCAGGCGGCGAAGGACCGCGGCGTCGCACCACTCCTGGCCGATGCCCGCAGGGTGGAACTCGCCCTGCACCACCCTGCCGTTCGCCGCAAGGCGCTGCAGAGCGCCTTCCGTGACCGCCGCACCCAGGCCGAAACGGGCCGCGGCCTGCGTGGACGTGAACGGCCCGTGCGTGCGCGCGTAGCGGGCGAGAAGGTCGCCGAGCGGGTCCTTGACCGGCTCCGTGAACGCCTCGGGGACACCGACGGGCAGCGCCGTGCCGAGCGCGTCGCGCAGGCGGCCCGCGTCCTCGATCGCCGCCCAGTGCTCGGTGCCCGCGATCCGGACCTGGATGGCCCGCCGCGCGGACGCGAGGTCCTCGGCCCAGCCGGTCTCGGCGCCGCGCTCGGCCAGCTCGGCGCCGGTCAGCGGGCCCAGGAGGCGCAGCAGGTCCGCGACGCCCTCGACGTCCTTGATGCGGCGGTCCTCGGTGCGCCACTGCAGCTCCTGCTCGAGCTCGGCCAAGACGTCCGCGTCGAGCAGCTCGCGCAGCTCGGCCTGGCCGAGGAGTTCGGCGAGGAGCCGGGAGTCCAGGGAGAGCGCGGCCGCGCGGCGCTCGGCGAGCGGGGAGTCGCCCTCGTAGAGGAACTGCGCCACGTAGCCGAACAGGAGGGAGCGGGCGAAGGGCGACGCCTCGGGGGTGGTGACCTCGACGAGGCGGACCTTGCGGGACTCGATGTCGCCCATCAGCTCGCCGAGGCCCGGTACGTCGAAGACGTCCTGGAGGCATTCGCGCACCGCCTCCAGGACGATCGGGAAGGAGCCGAACTCGCTGGCCACCTGGAGCAGCTGCGAGGCGCGCTGCCGCTGCTGCCACAGGGGCGTGCGCTTGCCGGGGTTGCGCTTGGGGAGGAGCAGCGCGCGCGCGGCGCACTCGCGGAAGCGGGAGGCGAACAGGGCCGAGCCGCCGACCTGGTCGGTGACGATCTGGTCGACGTCCCCCTTGTCGAAGGCGACGTCGGCCGCGCCGATGGGCGCCTGCTCGGAGTCGTACTCCAGGCCCGGCTTGGAGGGCTCCTGGTCGAGGAGGTCCAGGCCCATCAGGTCGGCGTCGGGCAGGCGCAGGACGATGCCGTCGTCGGCGTGCATGACCTGCGCGTCCATGCCGTACTTCTCGCTGAGCCGGGCGCCGAGGGCGAGCGCCCAGGGGGCGTGCACCTGGGCGCCGAACGGAGAGTGCACGACGACGCGCCAGTCGCCCAGCTCGTCCCGGAAGCGCTCGACCACGATGGTGCGGTCGTCCGGGATGTGGCCGCACGCCTCACGCTGCTCGGCCAGGTACGACAGCACGTTCTCCGCGGCCCAGGTGTCCAGGCCCGCCTCGGTGAGGCGCACGCGCGCGTCGTCGGGTTTCTGCGAGCCGACCTCGCGCAGGAACGCGCCCACCGCGCGCCCCAGCTCGAGCGGGCGGCCCAGCTGGTCGCCCTTCCAGAACGGGAGGCGGCCGGGGACGCCGGGCGCGGGGGAGACGAGGACGCGGTCGCGGGTGATGTCCTCGATGCGCCAGGAGCTGGTGCCCAGGGTGAAGACGTCCCCGACGCGGGACTCGTAGACCATCTCCTCGTCGAGCTCGCCGACGCGGCCGCCGCCCTTCTTGGGGTCGGTACCCGCCAGGAAGACGCCGAACAGGCCGCGGTCGGGGATCGTGCCGCCGGAGGTGACGGCCAGGCGCTGGGCCCCGGGGCGGCCCGTGACCGTCCCCGCGACGCGGTCCCACACCACGCGCGGGCGCAGCTCTGCGAAGGCGTCGGACGGGTAGCGGCCCGCGAGCATGTCGAGGACGCCGGTGAACGCCGACTCGGGGAGCGAGGCGAAGGGGGCCGCCCTGCGGGTGAGCGCGAGGAGGTCGTCGACCTGCCAGGCGTCCATGGCCGTCATCGCGACCAGCTGCTGGGCGAGCACGTCGAGGGGGTTGCCCGGGACGCGCAGCGACTCGATGGCGCCGGAGCGCATCCGCTCGGTCACGACCGCCGACTGCACGAGGTCGCCGCGGTACTTCGGGAACACGACGCCCGTGGAGACGGCGCCCACCTGGTGGCCCGCGCGTCCCACGCGCTGCAGTCCTGAAGCGACGGACGGCGGCGACTCCACTTGGACGACCAGGTCGACGGCGCCCATGTCGATGCCCAGCTCCAGGCTGGACGTGGCGACGACGGCGGGCAGCCGGCCCGCCTTCAGGTCCTCCTCGACGAGCGTGCGCTGCTCCTTGGAGACCGAGCCGTGGTGCGCGCGGGCGAGGATCTGCGGGGCGCCCGTCGCCGCCCCGGAGCCGCCCATCAGCTCGGCGGGGGAGTGGTCCTCGGGCAGCGCCTCGCCGGTGGCTCGCTCGTAGGCGATCTCGTTCAGCCTGTTGCACAGGCGCTCCGCCAGTCGCCGTGAATTGGCGAAGACGATGGTGGAGCGGTGGGCCTCGATGAGGTCCGCGATGCGCTCCTCCACGGACGGCCAGATCGAGGGGCGCTCGGCCCCCTGGTCGGAGTCGGCCACCGGGGAGCCGCCCAGCTCGCCCAGGTCCTCGACCGGGACCACCACGGAGAGGTCGAACCGCTTGCCGGACGGCGGCTGGACGATCTCCACCTTGCGCTGCGGCGACAGGTAACGCGCCACCTCGTCGACCGGGCGGACCGTCGCGGACAGGCCGATACGGCGGGCCGGACGCGGCAGCAGTTCGTCCAGGCGCTCCAGGGAGAGCGCCAGATGGGCGCCGCGCTTGGTACCCGCCACCGCGTGCACCTCGTCCACGATCACCGTCTCGATGCCGGTCAGCGCGTCCCGCGTGGCCGACGTCAGCATGAGGAACAGCGATTCCGGCGTCGTGATCAGGATGTCCGGCGGGCGCGTGGCAAGGGCGCGGCGCTCGGCGGGCGGGGTGTCACCGGAGCGGATGCCGACCTTCACCTCGGGCTCGGGCAGCCCGAGGCGCACGGCCTCCTGGCGGATCCCGGTCAGGGGGCTGCGCAGATTGCGCTCCACGTCGACGGCGAGCGCCTTCATCGGTGACACGTACAGAACGCGGCAGCGCTTCTTCGGATCGGCGGGCGGAGGCGACGAGGCCAGCTGGTCGAGGGCGGCCAGGAACGCGGCGAGCGTCTTGCCGGAGCCGGTCGGCGCGACGACCAGCACGTCCGACCCCTCGCCGATCGCCTGCCAGGCCCCGGCCTGGGCGGGCGTGGGCGCGGAGAAGGCCCCCGTGAACCAGCCGCGGGTCGCGGGGGAGAACCCACTGAGGGCGCCGTGGGTGCTGGAGCCGTCGTCGGCTCCCTGCCTGGACCTGACCATGCCCCCATCCTGCACCCCACCACTGACAACGGCCTTGACCTGCGGAAACGACTGGTTCATCAGGGTGAAGTGGCGCAGAATGGAGGGATGGCGGGGAACGGGGAGTGGGCACGGCACTGGCGCTACGAGCGGCTGCCCGGCCTCGACCTGCTGCGGGCCCGCTACCTCCGGCACACCTTCCCGCGCCACAGCCACGACGGCTATGTCCTGGGCGCGGTGACCCGCGGGATCGAGGAGATCGGTCTGCCGGACCGCACCCTGCACGCCGGTCCCGGCACCGTCGTCATGATCAATCCAGAGGTGGCGCACACCGCGCGCGCGGGCGGGCCCGACGGCTGGTCGTACTTCACGCTCTACCCCTCCGCGCAGGTCGTCACCGAGATCGCGGCGGAGACGACCGCGGCGCGCGGGACCGTCGGCTTCGGCGAGACCATGGTCACCGATCCGCGCGCGGCGCAGCTGATACGCGAGGTGCACCGGGCCGCCGAGCAGGGCAACGCACTGGCCGCGGACAGCCTGCTGCGGATCGTGCTCGCCCGGCTGCTGCGGGACCACGGCCGGGTGCTCGCCCCGCGGCCGCGCCGGTCGGCCGGGGCGACGGCGGCGGCGCGCGCGCGTGAGGTCCTGGAAGGGAGCCTGGCCGATCCGCCGTCCCTGGAGGCGCTCGCGGCCGGCCTCGGTGCCAGCCCGTTCGCCCTCCTGCGCGCCTTCCGCGACGCCTACGGGATGCCGCCGCACGCCTGGCTCACCAACGCGCGCGTGCGCGTGGCCCGGCGGCTCCTCGAGAAGGGCGAGGCGCCCGCCGATGCCGCCGTGACTGTCGGGTTCACCGACCAGCCGCACCTCAACCGGCACTTCACGCGGATCGTCGGGGTGCCCCCAGGGGCGTACCAGCGCGAGCGCAAGAACGTACAAGACCGCTGACGGGCGCCCTCATAGGGTCCGAGGCGTGGCAGAACAGACAACACCCACTGACATACGAACCCCGGACGGGGCACCTCCCGGGCACGACGCCCACGCGGGCAAGTCCGACGGAGCCGTAGTCCGGGACGCGCTCGGCGTCGGCGTCGCCGTCGGCCTCTCCGGATTCGCCTTCGGCGTGACCTCGGCCGGCGCCGGGCTCACCGTGCTCCAGACGTGCGCGCTCAGCCTTCTCGTCTTCACCGGGGCCTCGCAGTTCGCGCTCGTCGGCGCGCTCGCGGGCGGCGGCAACCCGTTCACCGCCGCGGCGGGAGCGTTCTTCCTCGGCGTGCGCAACGCGTTCTACGGGCTGCGCCTCTCCCAGTTGCTGGCCCTTCCGCGCGCGGTGCGGCCGTTCGCCGCGCACTGGGTCATCGACGAGACGACGGCCGTGGCGCTCGCCCAGCCGACACGGCGCGGCGTGCGCATGGGCTTCACCGTCACCGGGCTGACCCTGTACGTCCTGTGGAACCTGACCACGCTGCTCGGCGCCCTCGGCGCCGAGGCCATCGGCGACACCGACGCCTGGGGGCTCGACGCGGCAGGACCCGCCGTCTTCCTGGCGCTCCTCGCGCCGATGGTGAAGAGCGCCAGGGAGCGTGCCGTGGCGGCGATCGCCGTCGTGCTCGGCCTCGGACTGCTGCCCGTGCTGCCCGCCGGCCTGCCTGTCCTGGTGGCCGCGCTCGCCGCTCCGGCCGTGCTCTACGTGGAGGGGCGGCGCCGGGGCAGCACGGACGACGCCGCGCAAGGAGGAGACCGATGAACGTCTGGATCGCCGTCGCCGTCACCGCGGTGGGCTGTTACGCCGTCAAGCTGATCGGCCTCCTGGTGCCCGCGGGCGCCCTGGAGCGCCCTGTCGTGAAGCGACTGGCCGCCTTGTTGCCCGTAGCGCTTCTTGCCGCGCTCACGGCGCAGCAGACGTTCGCGGACGGACGCGTTCTGATCCTGGACGCCAGGGCCGCCGGAGTGGCCGCGGCCGCCGTCGCGCTGCTGCTGCGCGCACCGTTCCTCGTGGTCGTCGGCGTCGCCGTGGTCGTCACGGCGGGGGTGCGGGCGATCACCGGGTGACGACAGGAGGCGTCCGTACGCGAGCGGGGTGACTACAAGGGGCGTCCGTACGCGCGCAGGGTGCGCAGCGCCTCGATCGTCACCATGGGGCGCGCCTCCAGGGCGACGACGGGCGCCCACTGGCGCCAGTTGACCGGCCAGCCGCCGTCCTCCCGCTGCTCGCTCTCCAGATGGTCGAGCGCGCGCGTCATCTCCTCGTCGGTGAACCAGGAGCGGGCCAGCGACTCCGGGGCCCGCGCGTAGTCGTACGGGAAATGGTGCTCACCAGGCGCGTAGCCGGGGGCGAGCGGACAGTCGTCCTTGCGCTCCGGATCGAGCACCGCGAGGCGCTGCTCGCGGACCAGGCGGCCGAGCCGGTCCGCCGCCGCACGCGCGCGTGAGCGGTCCGGCACCCCGTCCAGGAAGGCGACGGCCGCCTCGATCTCGTACGGATGCGACCGCGTCAGGGAGTCGACGGCCGCCCAGCAGAACTCGGTGGCCCGGAAGAGCCAGGCGTGCCACACCTCGTTGCGGTGCAGCAGGCCCACCACCGGGCCGGTGGCGAGCAGTTCGCCGGGCGGGTCGTTCACGACCGGTACGAACGGGGCGTGCGGGTAGCCGTGCTGGCTGGGACGCACCGCCGGGAGGGCGCCTTCCGGGGTGGAGGCGACGGTCAGATAACGGCACACCCGCTCCGCGCGCTGCCCCGCGCACCGCCCGATCGTGTCCAGGACGCGCAGCGCGTACCCGGCGTGCAGGGGCTGGCTCGCGGGGCCGCGCAGATCGGGTTCGAGACCGTGGCCGTAGCCGTCGTCCGCGGTGCGGTAGGCGGCCAGGGCGGTCTCGACGGCGTCGGCCGCGGCGGGCGCGGTCTCCAGGAAGTGATAGGCGAAACGGCGCTGTTCCAGGACGCGCGCGGTCAGCCAGACGAACGATTCGGCGCGGGAGAGCGGTGAGGACGCCGACGGCGATGAGGGGAGTGGGGAAGCTCCGGTTTCGGCCATGCGTCGACCGTAGGACGCGACAGCGCCCCCGGAACGCCGCACCGGCCGGGCCCCACCCTCAGGGGCGGGATACTGGACGCATGCGGTTGACGGTTTTTTGGCAGCGGATGGCGGATCACTTCGGACCCGGGTACGCGGACACCTTCGCGCGCGACCACGTGATGACGGGGCTCGGCGGGCGCACCGTGCACGAGGCGCTCGACGCCGGGTGGGAGGCGAAGGACGTCTGGCGCGTGGTGTGCGCGGCGATGGACGTGCCCGCCGGGAAGCGCTGATCCGTGGTGCGGGATCCGGGGCGGTCACCGATCGCCCGCGGGGTGGGCGAGACTGGCCCCGTGGCAGCGACTGACGAGACCATCCCGGTGACGGCCGACGTGACACCGCCGGGCACGACGCCTCCCGAGCAACCGCCTGGACCGGCGCCGCTCCCGCGCGCGGGGATGCCGCGCTGGCTGCCCCGCGCCATGGTGCTCGCTCTGGCCCTCATCGCCTGTTTCCGGCTCGGCACGTGGGCCTTCCACCAGGTCACCGGGTTGCTGATCAACGTGCTGATCGCGTTCTTCCTGGCGCTCGCCGTGGAGCCCGCGGTGAGCTGGATGTCGGCGCGCGGCCTGCGCCGGGGCCTCGCCACCGGTCTCGTCTTCCTCGCGGTGATGGTCGCGGGCGCGGGCTTCGTCGTCCTGATGGGGTCGATGCTCGCGGGCCAGATCGTCGACATGGTCGAGGACTTCCCGAAATACCTCGACCAGGTCATCAGGTGGGTCAACTCCACGTTCCACACGGAGCTCAACCGCGTCGAGGTCCAGGACAGCCTGCTGCACTCGGACTGGCTCCAGAAGTACGTCCAGAACAGCGCGACCGGCGTCCTCGACGTCTCCGCGCAGGTGCTCGGCGGCCTCTTCCAGCTCCTGACCGTCACCCTGTTCTCGTTCTACTTCGCCGCCGACGGGCCGCGGCTGCGGCGCGCGCTGTGCTCGGTGCTGCCGCCCGCCAAGCAGGCCGAGGTGCTGCGAGCCTGGGAGATCGCCGTCGACAAGACGGGCGGCTACCTGTACTCGCGCGGCCTGATGGCGCTGATCTCCGGGATCGCCCACTACATCCTGCTGCAGGCGCTCGGCGTGCCGTACGCGCCGGTGCTCGCCGTGTGGGTGGGGCTCGTCTCGCAGTTCATCCCGACCATCGGCACCTACCTGGCGGGCGCGCTGCCGATGCTGATCGCCTTCACCGTGGACCCCTGGTACACGCTGTGGGTGTTCATCTTCGTCGTCGTGTACCAGCAGTTCGAGAACTACATGCTGCAGCCGAAGCTGACGGCGAAGACCGTGGACATCCACCCCGCGGTCGCCTTCGGGTCCGTCATCGCGGGCACGGCGCTGCTCGGTGCCGTGGGCGCGCTGATCGCGATCCCCGCCGTCGCGACGCTGCAGGCGTTCCTCGGCGCGTACGTGAAGCGGTACGACGTCACCGACGACCCCCGGGTGCACGGGCACCGCAGGCGCGGCGGGGCCTCGATCCTGGCCCGCGCCCGGCGCGCCCTGCGGGGGCCGAACGAGCCGAACGCCGAGGACCACCGGCAGGCGCCCTAGACGCCCGTGGGCGGGCGGCACGCCCCCTGCGTGGTGCGCTTGACACCAAAATCGAACATCCATTCTTATGGGTGAGCCTCGAGTTATCCACAGGCGGGACGGGCGTCGAGGCCGATTGTCAGTGGCAGGCGTTAGCGTCTTTGACGTGAAGCGATCGACACAAGCAAACCGGGTGGAACCCATGGCAGGAACCGACCGCGAGAAGGCGCTCGAAGCCGCACTCGCACAGATTGAACGGCAATTCGGCAAGGGCGCAGTGATGCGCATGGGCGAGCGTCCGAACGACCCCATCGAGGTCATCCCCACCGGGTCGACCGCCCTCGACGTCGCGCTCGGCGTCGGCGGCATCCCCCGCGGCCGCGTGGTGGAGGTGTACGGCCCGGAGTCCTCCGGCAAGACGACCCTCACCCTGCACGCCGTGGCCAACGCCCAGCGGGCGGGCGGCGCGGTGGCCTTCGTGGACGCCGAGCACGCCCTCGACCCCGAGTACGCGAAGAAGCTCGGCGTCGACATCGACAACCTCATCTTGTCCCAGCCGGACAACGGCGAGCAGGCCCTCGAGATCGTCGACATGCTGGTCCGCTCCGGCGCCCTCGACCTCATCGTCATCGACTCCGTCGCCGCGCTCGTGCCGCGTGCGGAGATCGAGGGCGAGATGGGCGACTCGCACGTGGGTCTGCAGGCCCGTCTGATGAGCCAGGCCCTGCGCAAGATCACCAGCGCGCTCAACCAGTCGAAGACCACCGCGATCTTCATCAACCAGCTCCGCGAGAAGATCGGTGTGATGTTCGGCTCCCCGGAGACCACGACCGGTGGCCGGGCGCTGAAGTTCTACGCCTCGGTGCGCATGGACATCCGTCGCATCGAGACCCTCAAGGACGGTACGGACGCGGTGGGCAACCGCACCCGCGTCAAGGTCGTCAAGAACAAGGTCGCGCCGCCCTTCAAGCAGGCCGAGTTCGACATCCTCTACGGCCAGGGCATCTCCCGCGAGGGCGGCCTGATCGACATGGGCGTGGAGCACGGCTTCGTCCGCAAGGCCGGCGCCTGGTACACGTACGAGGGCGACCAGCTCGGCCAGGGCAAGGAGAACGCGCGCAACTTCCTGAAGGACAACCCCGACCTGGCCAACGAGATCGAGAAGAAGATCAAGGAGAAGCTGGGCGTCGGTGTCCGCCCGGAGGAGCCCTCCGCCGAGCCCACCGCGGACGCGGTGGCCACGGCCGTGGCCCCGGCCGAGGACGCCGCCAAGACGGTGCCCGCGCCCAAGGCCGCCAAGTCCAAGGCCGCGGCGGCCAAGAGCTAGTCCGTGACACGACGAACCGACTGGGCCGAGTACGACGCCCGTCCCGCCGCCTCCCAGGGCCGGGGGCGCGGGGGCGACGAGACGCACGACGGCGCGTACGACGCCGCCGCGTACGGCGAGGACGGGTACGGAGCCGGGGCGGGGGACGGTGCGGCGGACGGGCCGCCGCGTGGTGGAGGGCGTTCGCGCGGTGGGGCCGGACCACGTGGACGCCGGCGCCGGGGCGGATTCGGGGATCCGCCTGGCGCCGCACAGGACGACGGCCCTCCCGACCCGTCGAGGGCCGGGCGGGGGGAACCGTCAGGGGACCCGGCGGAGCGGGCACGGAACATCTGTCTGCGCCTGCTCACCGGGACCCCGCGCACGCGCAGGCAGTTGGCCGACGCGCTGCGCAAGCGGGACATCCCGGACGAGGTGGCGCAGGAGGTGCTGTCCCGGTTCGAGGAGGTCGGGCTGATCAATGACAGCGCCTTCGCGGACGCCTGGGTGGAGTCCCGCCGCCACGGCCGGGGTCTTGCCCGCCGCGCGCTCGCCCGTGAGCTGCGCACCAAGGGGGTGGACTCCACGGTGATCGACGAGGCGGTCGGTCGGCTCGACGCCGAGAGCGAGGAGGAGACCGCCCGCGAACTCGTCGCCCGCAAGCTCCGCTCCACCCGCGGCCTCGACCGCGACAAGCGGCTCCGCCGGCTCGCGGGGATGCTGGCACGCAAGGGGTACTCCGAGGGCATGGCGCTGCGGGTGGTGCGCCGGGCGCTGGAGGAAGAGGGGGAGGAGACGGAGGACCTGGGGTTCGACGAGTAGGGGCGCCTTTCCAGCGGCCCCTCACCGGTAGCCCAGCCGCCTCAGCGGTGATCCTGCCGCTTCAGCGGTGACCCTGCCGCTTCAGCGGTGATCCTGCCGCTTCAGCGGTGATCCCGCCGCCTCAC